>NZ_JAYGHR010000061.1:256916-283992 GCF_034932365.1 Limnoraphis robusta BA-68 BA1
TTGGTATGCCCAGTGAGGGTTTTGATTTCTTTGCCAGTGCTGGCATCCCACAGTTTCACCGTGTTGTCACCACTAGCCGTCGCCAGAAGTTTGCCATCGGGGCTGAAACTCACCCCATTAACCCAGTTGGTATGCCTTCTCAGGGTTTTGATTTCTTTCCCGGTGCTGGCATCCCACAGTTTCACGGTGTTGTCACCACTCGCTGTCGCCAGCGTTTTGCCATCGGGGCTGAAACTCACCCCATTAACCGAGTTGGTATGCCCAGTGAGGGTTTTGATTTCTTTGCCAGTGCTGGCATCCCACAGTTTCACCGTGTTGTCACCACTAGCCGTCGCCAGAAGTTTGCCATCGGGGCTGAAACTCACCGCCCTAACCCAGTTCACGTGTCCTCCCAAAGTGTTTGGTGCTGCCACATTGGAGACAATATTTAATAATGCGAGTTCCACCTGGGTATGGGTATCAACATCGACCAGGGGTGTTTGTTGCATTCGCATAGCTGCTTTTAAACTGGTTTTGACCGCTTTTGACCCATCTAAACTTAACAGCGCATCGGAATATTGAGCTAGACCATTAATTTCGCTGATACGAGCCTTCCATAAACCGAAACTTGCCATTCCTGCTAAACCCAAAGTCAGCAGAAAACCGCCAGCCAGACTCAAAACAGCGAGTTGGCGTATCCGTTTCTGTTTATTTTGGTCTTTGAGGCTTGCTTGAATAAAATCTCGTTCCTCCTGGGTCATTTCATCGGCCCGTTTTTGCAACCAATCTTCGGCTACCGTCAACGGCGCACCCCGCAACAAATTCCCGGCGTCATGGTTATTCTTTTTCCATTCTCGCAAGGATAGTTTTAACCGTTCTTGCCAGGTTCTAAACTGACGGTTTGCATTCATCCACTCCCGTAGCGTTAACCATTCTCGAATGAGCGCTTCATGGATGACTTCTACGGTATCTTCTGCAAAAGTGACCTCTCCCCCAACCCCTCTCCTGCGAGGCGAGGGGCTTTGATGTTGTTCCTTATCTTCTGCAAAAGTGACCTCTCCCCCAACCTCTCTCCTACGAGGGGAAGGGCTTTGATTCTGTTCTTTCCCTTCTTTAGAAGTGACCTCTCCCCCAACCCCTCTCCGGCGAGGCGAGGGGCTTTGATTCTGTTCTTTCCCTTCTTTAGAAGCAGAAACGCTTTCATTCTCCTGCTGTCCTAACCCCCCTTTCCAAGGGGGGCAGGGGGGATAAAGAGGGTTAGGGAGAGGTAGGGAAGGGGGCAGGGGGGTTAGGTCTTTTTGATGCCGTCCCGTCACCACCAAACGGGCTTGATGTCCCGCCAAATAACTCACCAAATTCCAGTTTTCTTCCCCCACTTCTTCACGGGTCGCTACTCGTCGGGTGTCTTCGGTTCCTTCCCCTGGACGCACCAACTGCAAAAAGATTCGTTGGGCTTGTTGTTTCTCGGTGTCGCTCAGTTTTTGGTAAACTTGTTCTGCATGGTTGGCGATCGCTTTTTTAACGCCCCCAATTTCGTCATAGGCTGCGTGAGTTAAGGTTCGGTATTTTTGTTTTTCCCACAGGCGAGTTAGGGCAAATTCTAATAACGGTAAATTCCCCGGTTCTTGCCCCACGTCATCGAGAATTCTTTCGGTTAATTGGTCTTCCAATTGCACGTCTAACTTTTGGGCAGGAAGTTCAATGGCTTGTTGTAATTCCTCCCGTTTCATCGAACTGAGTAATTTTGGAGTATAGGTTTCTAACGCATCCCGAAACGGACGATAGGACAGGACATAACCATAAAAATCCGCCCGTAAGGTAAAAACTAATCTAATATTTTCTTGAGGAATAGTCGCCAGTAATTCATCGGCAAAGCGTTTCTGTTCTTCCTTGACTGGACACAGGGTAAACAGTTCTTCTAATTGGTCAGCAACTAACAATAAGCGTTTCCCCGGATTCCGTTCTAAAATCTGAGAAATGACCTGTTGCACGGTGATTCTACCCTGTTGAAAATCACTGGCGAGTCCCATTGCTTCCCGCATTTTGTGAGTTTCTCCCGCTTCCGGTTCGAGTTGTCTAACCAAGGCAAAAGCTAAGGGTAAAAACGGGTCTTTTCCGGGCTTGAAAATTTCAATTAACCAGTTTCCTTCTTTTCTCAATTTCGGAATTAATCCGGCAAATACCACCGAAGATTTCCCGCTTCCACTCGGCCCTATTACCCCAACTAATGGCTGTTGGTTCGTGGCTTCTACTAATTTATGAACAAAGTTTTCCTGTCCAAAAAAGAAGTCCGCATCTTCTTCTCCAAAAGCGGCTAATCCCTGATAAGGGTTCGGCGGAATGAAATCTTTAAAAGCTGTTAAATCGGGATTATCCTCAGAATCAATCTCAGAATCTCTTAACGGTTTTTTCTTTAAAACGGGAGTTTCATGTTCTAAGAAACTCATCATCTGCGAACACCCTAATTCGTGGGCTTCTTCCACTTCATATCCTGCGGCTAGAGCATCATAAAAAGCAACGGAAAAAGCAACGGCAGCTTTATCCCCCACCGCTTGATTCATTCCTAATACATAATTTACATATTGACTAATGGCTGTGGCTTGAACTTCTGAATAACAGGCATTTAAAATAACGCACTCTACACCCTTTGTAGCAAATAATTTAAACATACTGGCGAGGGCATTGGTTGGCACCACCGCGCTTTTCCCCGTATCATCTTCGAGAACAATTCCTTCCTGACCGACTCCATGTCCGCAAAAGTGAACAATTGATGGTGTATAATCTAATATTGCCCGATAAAAATCACGAGAACGAACTGCTAACTTTTGTTCTAATTTATACTGATGTCGTTGATTGGCCCGTCGCAACCCCTCATCAATTTCCCGAATTTCTTCCTCCAGTCGCAACCGAGTAGTATTTTGGGGATTGGCTGCTAATATTAAAATCGTTTTGGGACTTGTTTGATTTGTCATAAATCAGCTTGCAGTTGCAATGATGCTGTATATAAGTGGCCCATTTTTGAGTCTTGACTTCTCCAAAGATTTTGACTTAATAATATAGTTATAAACTGCACCGAAGCCAATCGAAAAATAAAAGGCTGAAATCCCCTTCAGCGTTGAGTTTGAGCAGTAGGGGAACGGATTTGACTTCCGGGATTCCCCGAACTTTATTTGAATGTCCAATTGAATAAAACTGCAACCGAAGGCTGTTTCAGGTTCAAATAGTCCCGTTGGAAGTTATGAGTAGCTAAAAGGGATTAAGATAGGGGAAAATGACACCAACTTTCCCCATCAACATCCCAAACCGTGCGAACCTCAGCATAGCTATAACGAACATCACCGCCACTAATATTTTCATCGGCATATCCGCCTTGATATCCTAACCATTTCCCGTTGGGGTCGTGGCAGATCCAAACTTTTTCTTTTTCGTCGTATCCTTTAATGACAATAATATGACCGGAGTTGGTAAAATATCCGTGAATAATTACCGGATGACCCTTGGCTAAATGTTGTTTAATTTCGGTTTCGGTTGTCACATTTTTGAAAGTAGTGTTCTGAAGTTTTCCGGGGCCATGTTCTTCACCCCATTCTCGCAGTAATCGTTGAAGAAATTCGGGAAGATGGCGACTTTTCACTCCACCTGTATATCCATACTGTTGATCCCATTCTTCGGTTTTACGAAATAACACATCTTCCAGTTGCACATCATTGTTAATGTCTTGTGCGCTGCGAGAATCAATGCCATAATATTTGAGAACCATCGCCACACAGGTCACGTTACAAGTTCCCAAAGGATGTTCTAAATTATTCAGTTGAGAATGATAAGGAACTTTTAAATCAACTTTTGGAGGAAGTACAGGCGGATATTGTTGACTGGGTTCTTCGCCGCGAGAAACTGCGGTTAATACAATTTCAACATCCTTACCATAACAGTAATATTGTTTGGGTGCTGTTTCAATAGAACGAGCATCAAATTCATCTAAATATACCCGAATATATTTCCCCTGTAAATTGGGAGTGTAAGCACTAATGAAAATTTCATCTCCAGCATGATAGGTAAGAATTTCTTCGGGAGATAAAAGGGAAGTTTCCAAAGGTCTAACTTTCAGCAGAGAATCCGAGGTAAATCGTAACGTATACTTCAAGGTGTTCATATTGTCCTCCATAAAAAGTTAACGGGATAGCTGGTCTAAACTCACTTCAATTTCTCATTTCACTCTTTAAATTTTATATTTTTGGGTGAAAAATATGTTTTTATGAATGGTTTATACCAGCAGGTTTACAGGGTTTAATCGGTAATAATCTGCCAACCGTACAACTATAAATAGCCTCAAATTAATCGGTTGTTCAAATTTTGAAATGGTCAACAAGACTTTCGACTATGGTTGTTTGATCTCCGTAAAACAACAGTACAAGAATCTATCAAACAACCGTACTAACCGATGGGTTAGTTTTTTACAAGCGCCAAAAGTACAGGTGTCACCGACCCCAGCTTTTTTGTGCCTGTACATTGAAGGATTAATACCTATATTTGGGTTGCAGAAAAGTTAAGAAAATCAGAATAATCCTGTTTCTTTCAACCTCTTTACGGTAACCTAAAAACAAACTTTGGTCTAGTCACCTAAATGAGTGTCACTCAAAGAAGTGACTGTAAGGGTTCCCCGGAATTAGATTAAGATGCCAGGAGGGAGATTTGAACTCCCGACACAAGGATTTTCAGTCCTCTGCTCTACCAACTGAGCTATCCCGGCTTTTTTTTACTGCCTAACTAGGATAGCAGATTCCTCCAGAATTTTGCAAGTAGATCTGCAAAAATTTTTTGAGCCTCGCAGATCCCCCTGAAACCCCAGACTAGACGATCCATCCCGCTCAAGTGTAGCATCGGAGAAATTGGGGATAGAGGTTAATCAACAGTAAATAATTTACTTATATTTGCTTATATATGCTACGGTTTACTCATGGCATATATACCACTCAGAAAGGCGGTCGAATTTCTGGGCTTGCATCCCCACACCTTGAGGAAATACGCAGATGAAGGCAAAATCAAAAGCATCAAAAACGAGGCAGGGCAAAGACTCTATGATGTCGAGTCCTACCAGCGAAGTGCAGCTAGATCTGCCGTTGTTTGCTACTGTCGGGTCAGTTCAACCAAGCAGCGAGATGACCTCGCTAGACAAATTGAATTCATGCGTCAGCAGTACCCAGACGCCGAAATCATCAAAGATACTGGCGAGAGCCTCAATTTCAAGCGAAAAGGCTTGCAAGCCCTACTGGTCAGACTTATGCGAGGCGATAAGCTCACGCTTGTTATTGCCTGTCGTGATCGATTGTGCAGATTCGGATTTGAACTATTCGAGTATATGGTTGAACAAAACGGTGGAGAAATCGTGGTTCTTGACAGAAAAGTTCACTGTCCAGAAACCGAACTTACAACCGATCTTCTCGCTATCCTTCATGTATTTTCTTGCCGAATGCACGGACTCAGAAGTTACAGCAAGAAAATCAAGGAAGATCCGTCTATTCCTAAACTCTGAACAGAAAGCCTTACTTAAACAATGGTTTGGTGTTAGTCGTTTTGTTTACAACACAACGATCAAATATCTCCAAGAACCAGACACAAAGGCTAACTGGATGGCAATTAAGACAGGGATATTAAACAGTTTGCCTGAATGGGCTAAGGCTGTCCCCTTTCAAGTTAAGTCAATTGCTATTAAAGACGCTTGCCTTGCTGTAAAAGTAGCTAAAAAGGGATTCAAGAAAGACGGACAAATTAGAAAATGCCGATTCCGGAGTAGGAAAAACACAAAACAATCTATTTTTATTCCGAAATCGGCTATAAAACAATGTGGAATTTACCACTCAATACTGGGTAAGTGCCGATTAAAAGAAGCGTTACCAGCAGAATTCAGTGACGGTAGGTTAACGCTGGCTTATGGCGAGTATTATCTAGTTGTCTCTGAACAAGTGCAATCAGTCCAGTCCGATAACCAAGGCAGACTGGTTGCCTTAGACCCCGGTGTTCGCACGTTTATGACGTTTTTTAGTGAAAAGTCTTTTGGTTGGTTGGGGAATGACTCTAACTTGTACATTCAGAGACTTTGTTTTCGATTGGATAGATTAGTATCAAAAATCTCAAAATCTCCATCCAAGCAGAAACAAAGACTAAAGAAAGCTGCAAGTAGACTTCGCTGTAAAATTAAGAATTTGGTCAAAGAATTGCATCACAAAACAGCTAGATTTCTAGTTGACAACTTTGATGTAATTCTACTGCCAACGTTTGAGACATCCCAGATGGTATCTAAATCACGCCGTAAGTTGAGAAACAAATCTGTTCGACAGATGCTAACACTTTCTCACTACGAATTTAAGACATTCCTCAAGTGGAAAGCTTGGGAACAGTCCAAGAAAGTGATTGACTGCAACGAAGCTTACACTTCAAAAACGGTGTCGTGGACTGGTGAAATTGTCAACAATCTAGGTGGAGCTAGAACTATTAAGTCGATCTCCACTGGATTGAAGATGAACCGGGATCTAAATGGTGCTCGTGGGATTTTCCTACGGGCATTGGTTGATACGCCCTGGCTGAGAGAATCTCTCAACCTATGTGTTTGTTAGCAAACGTTAGCAAAAATGTATCGGTAATAGTTGGTGACAGACAAGAATAAATTCAACGGCTTGATCGCTTTGTTGCTGATTTGGCTGTCTAGTATAATCAGTGATCGCATCTGGTTTGCTTTTGATCGCTCAGTTCCCGCTTGGGATCAGGCGGACTATCTCACCCATTCGTTAAACTATTGGCGGGTATTCCAACATCCCCAATGGTTTTCTTCTGACTGGTGGGAACAGATGTGGATGCTGTCTCCAAAAGTTCCTCCCCTCACCTATATTCTGACGATACCGTTTTTAAATTTATTTGGAATTGGCCCTGATCGCTCCCCTCTTGTTTATATCGTGTTTACGGGTATTTTACTCGCTTCGGTCTACGGAATTGCTTCTCGACTGTTTAACCCACGAGTCGCATTCTGGGCTTGTCTGATTTGTGTTTTGTTACCGGGGCTGTATGTTTATCGCCTACAATATTTGATCGACTATCCGATCACGGTGATGATCGCTTTAAGTTTTTGTTGTCTAACCCAGTGGAAATATAGCGAAAGAAAATGGTTTTGGGCGATCGCTTTTGGTTTATCCTTTGGGTTCGCCATGTTGGTCAAACAAACCGCGTTATTTTTCCTGTTTATTCCGCTCGTTTGGGTGAGTATAGAAGCCGTTAAACAGCGACGCTGGAAAAGCTTAATTCAGTTAACTGTTGGATTATTATTATCAGCTTTGATCTTAACGCCTTGGGTGAGAACGAACTGGCTACTCATGCTAACCTCTGGAAAACGTGCAACAATTGACTCTGCTTTAGCCGAAGGAGATCCGGCGTTAAATACCTTGGATGCTTGGATTTATTATTGGAACTTACTCCCTTATCATGTTTCTTGGGTCTTATTAATCGTTCCGCTTGTCGGGTTTCTTCTTTATTTATTTTATCCTAAATTCCTCTCAAAACCGATTAATGTTCCCGCTTTAAAATGGTTAACCGTATTTTGGATCGGCGGATATTTGTTATGTTCGTTGAATATCAATAAAGACTTTCGCTACAGTTTACCCTTATTACCTGTTTCGGCTATTTTTCTCGCCTACGGTTTAACCTTATGGCCCGAACGTTGGGGAAAAACGGTGCGGGGGATAACTGTCAGTTTAGCCATTGTCTTAATGTTACTCAATTTATGGCCGATTGGCGGGGTTTGGGGACGACGAATGGCGGCTTTTCTCAGCCCTGGAGGCGATCGCATTGCCCATCTGGGTTTACAATGGCCCCATGAACAGGTGATTAATGAAATCATTGAAACAGAACCCTATTTACAGTCTACTTTAGGGGTGTTACCGTCAACGCCAGACGTTAATCAACATAATCTTAATTATTTTGGCGCTTTGCGGGATGAACAAGTTTATGGGCGCCAAGTGGGAACTCGTTTAGAACAGGTCAGTCAAGATTCTTTATCGCTCTCTTGGTTTGTCACCAAAACGGGTCAACAAGGGATGGTTGAACGCATTAATGAAGCACAAGTTGCTATTGTACGGGAAATTGAACAAGGGCGACAATTTCAGTTACACAAGCGCTGGTTATTACCCGATAATACGGTTTTCAATCTTTATCATCGTCAGACGCCTTATATTGAAGTTTCTCCCCAACCCAATGCTTCTGAACCTGTTCAACTGTCTCAAGTAATTGTATCACCCCAGGTTCCTCCAGATGCAGCGATTCCGATTATTTATGTGTGGTCAGGTTCTTGGGAACAACTTCAGTCGGGGTTAGTGATATTAACCTGGAAATTACAAACCCCTTCAACAGCAAAGGGTTCGTCTGAATGGTTACATGATCATGCGATCGCCTCTGGGACTTTGCATTCTGGATCATTAGGAGAAAATGAAACCAATTCCGGCTTTCAAGTTCTTGAACGCATGGGGATGTTACCACCAAAAGATATTTTACCGGGAGTTTATCGCCTAGAGGCGACCTATTTAAACCGAGAAACGGGAGAAACCTACAAAATCACCGTTCCGCCTGTTACAGTCGAAATTAACCCCAAGTCGCCAAAATTACCCGCTCCAGAATTAGATTTAGTGTCTCAACTGCGACAGTTAGCACTGAATTTACCTCAAGGAATACCCGGACTTGAACCTGTGTTTGATCAAGTTGGACGCATTAACCAATACGATCCGATTCAAGATTATACCGTTCAGGCGGAAAAAACGTTAACTTACCGTTTACAGACTGAACCCGACAATTTAGACTATGCCTATGCTTTAGCGTTAGCGACGGTGTTAAAACAAGATGCACCCAGAGCGATCGCCGCCTTAGAAAAAGTCACGCAACTCGATCCGCAAAACCCCAACGCCCACGCTTATCTGGCTTTTATTCATCTGTATGCTTTGCATCCCCAAGCCGCAAAACTGGCTATTCAAAGGGCTTTAGAATTAAACCCCGATCAAAGCGAATTCCAAGCGTTAAGGGGAATTGCAGCATTGATGCAGGGAAATCTGATTCAGGCTTGGCAGGATCTACAAGCGTTGCGTTAGGGGTTAACTGACTTGAACTTCTGCGGGGGTCAAATCAAAGTCTATAATTGCGCCTTGTTCTTTGAGAGCAAGTTTGGTGGCTTTTGATAAACCTGTACAAGCCATGAAACTGGCATCTTTAACTTTGGTATTGCTGAGATCGACGCTGCTGAGATGGGTTCTGGCGAGGTTCGCCCCTGTGAGATCGGCTCCGGTGAAGTTCACGCCGACTAAGCTAGCACAGCTTAAGTCTACATGGCTCAAATCCCAACCGACAGCGCCTTGGGTGACGATTTTCTGTACTAAACGCCATTTTTCGCTGAGTTGGGTGGTTTCATCAATTTCTGTTGCATTCAGGTTCACGCCACAGAGTTCGACGCCTGTGAGGTTAGCGCCGCTTAAATTGGCACCCATGAGGTTAACTCCCGTTAAGACGGTATTCAGGAGGTTAGCCCCGCTTAAATTGGCGTGAGTGAGTTTGGAATGACTCAGGTTCGCCCCCATTAAATTCGCCTCGACGAGTTGAGCATGGGTGAAGTTGGCTTCTTTGAGGTAAGCATTCAGCAGTTGGGCGCCGCTAAGATCTGCACGGGTGAGGTTGGCTTCACTAATGTAAGCGTCGGTGAGATCGGCACTTTTGAGATTGGCTTCGATCAGGGTAGAATTGGTGAGATTGATGCCTGTCAGGTTCGTTTGACTCAAGTTGGCATTGGACAAATCTGCACTGATCAGGTTCGCTCCACTCAGGTTCGCTCCACTGAGGTTAATCCCAACAAGCTTGATTCCGATCAGAAAAGCTTCCTGGAAATCTCTCTTACCGTGAGCGTAGTGGTTGAGAAGTGTTTGAGTTTCCATGATTATTGTTTTGAGGATTGAGTAAAAATTGCGAAGTTAAGATTCAATTGAGTTTGATTAGAAAATCTTAAACTTCTCGGTTAGGAAATTTCCGTCTCGATTCTGACGAATCCATCACCTCTTTTTTCGGTAGAATAGGCGGTATATCAGTGCGTTTTTTGACGGGCGCGACGAGCATATTCTATTAATTTCCTCCGGTAAGGATCGGCATCGGTACGCCAGTAGACGCGATGACCTCTGAGTTCAGCACAGTGTTCTTCTAAGCATTTCAACCAACCCTGGCGTGTTTTGATCGCTTGGAAATCATCTAGAAGTCCCCAATCTTCCTCTTGACGAGTGAGTTTGGCAAATTTTTCATACTGGGGATATTCTGGCGTCACATAGGCTTGTTTGCAATGCAAAATAGGTGGATTAGGCCCTTCGTAACTTTGATAAGTGACATGGAGATCGCGTAAGTCGATTTCCATTTGCGTGTGCAATGCAGGATGCGGATCGGTATCAAAATCCGGGTAAAACAAGTAGGTAATCTTCGGTTTTCTGATATGAAATTTAACGAGGGTTGCTCCGGCTAGCCGACCTAAAGTTCGGTTCGCACAACCTTCGTACAAACGCAGTAGGGGATCAAGTTTTTCCAAGGCGGAAAGATGAACCCAGAGCGAGTGAGTATATTTCTGACCTATTGGACTATGAGAACAACAGTCAGCGATCACGTCTGGGTTTCCCATACTATATAACATAAGATCTGCTAAAATACAAGCTTTCTTGTAACTGCCAAATAACCCTTTAATATCGTTTTGGACAACTTCTGAAAGTTGGGAAATTTTGGGACGGCGACTAAACTGACTCAACGCTAAATAGACGAGAAAATCCTGACGACGGCGATCGGCTACTTTTTCCCATTCTTCGGGATCTGTTGCTTGTAAGATGAGTTTAAATGCTCTTTTGAATGTTCCAAATTCCTCTCGAATATCGGCTTCTGATGACAGTTCTCCGGCTACCGGAAGACGTCCGCGATCGCTGACAAATTTAATCAACGGTTGCAAGAGTTGTTCATAGTCTTCAAATCGTTTAACTTGTGTACAAATTTTCGGAGAACTTAAGCGAGAACGAAAGCGAGAAGCCCGGAAATTTTCGGCTTGGGTTTCATCCCGAAACACGAAATAAACGCCCATATCAATGGGAACTGCATTCACCTCTAAGACTTGATCGATATAGATTTTCAGTTCTTCTTGTTCATAGTATTTCTGAAAGGTATTGCGATTGGTAATCACTCCATCTCCATAAGCAACAATTCCCCGATCGCGATCATCAATTAAAATTTGGGCGGCGACTATTAAAACCTGTTTGGTCAGTTCCCAGGCTTTGAGTAATGCTTGGCGTCGCTCCTGTTGACATTCAATGACATTAATGATATAACCTAAGTTGACAATATCCGCTTCTTTGAGCGGTGTATCCGGTGAATAGTAAGGGTCCCATCCCGAACTTTCATAGCCTTTTTCGCCGATGCGTTGAATATCGCCTCCGTAGCCACAACCATAGTCAAAAAATGTTGTATTTTCGGTGAATAAGTCGGCTTCTACGGCTAACCGCACGGGACGAGAAAGGGAACGACGAACTAAAGCCGCTTTGTGACGTTCTATCTTGGGGATCGCGACGAATTCTAAGGGATTTTCTTGATCTCGTTCAATGGAAATAATCCGATGATCGCGAATTTCTACGCCTTTTCGGGCGAGATGTTGCATCCATCCTTTGCGAGTTCCAATGGTGTGATAGATGCGTCTTTCTTCGGCTGAAATGGATGGATCGGTTGGGTATAAACTGGGTTTAGACTCTAACAGTCCGAGTTTTTCTTCGGCTTTTGTCAAACGGGAAAATTTTTGATAATCAGGATAGTCTGAAGTAACAAAAGTTTCTTTGCGGTGAAGAATCGGCGGATTATCGCTATCAGAATAGTCGTGACTTTTGATGTGAGTTGTTTGAATATTGACGATCAGACTCGCCACTAAAGCCGGATGGGGATCATCATCAAAATCGGGGTAATATAAATAAGAAACAACGGGTTTATGAGTATGAAATTTAACCAGTGTCACGCCTTCGAGATTTCCTAAGATGTCTCGACTCCAAGATTCGTATAGACGCAAAGCCGGATCAAGCTGATCAATTGCACTCAGATGAACATAAAGGGCGTTGGGGAGTTTTTTACCGATTTTGCTGCGTTGACAATAATCTGCGATCGCCCATTGTTGAGTCAGGTGTAATAAAATTTGATTGACGACTTGACAGACTCGCCCATAACTGCCAAAAGTGTTGTAAATTTCCTGTTGTACAGTCGGCGGGAATTGAGACAGCAATGTTAGATTAGGCGGTAGTCTAAAAATAGCAGCCCGTTGAGCCAGAGCAAAAATCAGATCATTAACGGTGAGGGGAACGCCTAGAGAATCTGGGGGTTGAGCGACAGGATAAACTGCAAGACGGGATTCCGTCGATAAGTGCATCGAGGCAGCGATATCACTGATACTCATCTGTTTAACCCAGAATAGCAGGGGTGTCAATCCTATACCTAAGTATATAACAAATCTGAGAATTTATTGTAACAAATGTCACTTTTTTGGGTTTTGCAGCGAAAAACGGCTAAATTTCTAGGGTAAATATTGCCCCTTGAGGTTGATTGTCTTCGACAAAAATCTGACCTCCGTGAGCTTCTACAATCATCTTACAAAATGCTAAACCTAAACCCATTTGTTCAATTCCTTCTACGACAGTCCCAACGGCGTATTTATTAAAAATAATCTGTTTAAGATCTTTACTAATACCAGAACCTTGATCGCAGAGGATCATTCTCACTTGAAAGGCTTCATTTTGGGGATAGTTGACTCGGCAATTAATTTGACTGTTTTTCGGCGAGAATTTAATCGCATTTGATAGCAGGTTATCTAACACCCGTCGAAATAAGTTAGCATCCAGATAAACGAATTTTTGAATCCGGGGAATTTCAGCGATCAACCTAATTTTTTTCTGGGCTGCAAGGGTTTCAAAATCAGAGATCGTTTGCTCAAACAACTGACAAATATCGACCGATTGCCGATGGAGAATGAGATGTCCAGATTCCAGTTTTGCCATGACTAATAAATCATTGGTTAAAGATTGTAATCGGTGTCCACAAGCCACAATCCGTTCAACTTTTGTTTGACTTGATTCCGATAGTTGCTCTTGTTCTTTTAGAAGTTCTCCAGCAAAGAGAATACAAGAAATTGGGTTTCGCAAATCGTGAACCAGCATATGTGACATTTCTTCGCGAAGTTTGAGAATATCAGCGAGGGTATCCCGTTGTTTTTGTAAGGTATCATATTGTTGTTTGATTCTCAGCATAGATCGAATTCTTGCCCGTAATTCTATACCACTGACGGGTTTACAAATAAAATCATCTGCCCCTCCCTCTAAACATCGTGCCATATCTTCCTTAGAATTGAGAGCTGTGACTGCAACAATGGGAATATGAGACCATTGGGGATTTGATTTGATTCGCTGACACACTTCTACCCCATTCATATCAGGCATCATCACATCTAATAGAATAACATCAGGCTGAAATAATTCTAGACGTTGTAAGGCTTTTATTCCACTGGAAGCATAGCTTAATTCATAGTATTCTTCTAAAAGTTGGGCTTCAATCACATCAAAGTTATTGGGTTCGTCATCAACAATTAATATTTTGGCGTTCATTTTTCTCTACAAACAATTTTTTTGACAAAATTTAGAGCATTCTGCAAGCTCAAAAACAAGTTTTTACAGTTGATTTCGATAAAATTACTGAAGGTTTAGTCTTTCTCTTATTTTATCAGATAACTGTTTTAAACTGACCGGCTTACTCATATAGTCATTAGCTCCCGCTTGCAGACACTGCTCACGATCTTGAACAGTAACTAAGGCTGTCAACGCAATAATTGGAATCTTGGCGGTATCAGGATAAGCGCGAATTTGACGCATCGCTTCTAAACCATCAAGTTCAGGCATTTGAATATCCATAATGATGATTTTAGGTTGGTATTGTTGGGCGTATTGAACGGCTTCAATACCGTTTTCTGCAAAAATAATTCGATACCCTCGGGTTTCTAAATAATCCCCCACTGTCTCAGCATTCGCCCGATGATCTTCTGCGATCAAAATGACAGGTGAGACACCAGAAGGCGGTTTAAGTTGATTCAACTCAGAGGAGGAAGTTGAAGACGAAGCAGGAGTCAGTTTGTCAAGCCAGTCCGCTTGAGAAGTCAGCGCATCTTCATCCAGCATACAACCCCAGTGTGAGTTCCAAGGAAGCGTAACCGTAAACGTACTTCCTCGCCCCACTTCACTTTTTAAAGAGACAATTCCAGCGTGCATTTGCGTAATTTGTCGAACGAGGGCTAACCCTAAACCTGTACCTGAATATCGTCGAGATAAACTGCTATCAATTTGTACAAAAGGCTCAAATAAATGTTGTTGATCTTCGGGAGCAATCCCAATTCCGGTATCAATGACGCTCAGATGGAGACAACAATTGTCCGGATCAATCTCGACCTTTAACAAAATATTACCGCCTTCTGGGGTAAATTTAACCGCATTACTGAGGAGATTAATTAAAACTTGACGAATGCGACGTTTATCCACTTCGAGCGTAACGGGAACAGGAGCGGGGATGAAACACAGTTGTAGATTTTTTTTATCAGCTTGGGGTTTAACAAAACTCAGGCTAGATTGACAGAGTTGATTGATCTCAACCGCCGTCAGCTTCAACTCCATTTTTCCGGATTCTATTTTAGATAAATCCAGGATCTCATTAATCAGTTCAAGCAGATGTTGACCACTCTGTTCAATAGTCGCCAGCGATCGCAATTGTTGAGGATTGATCGCTCCATAAACACAGTCTTGTAAGACTTCTGATACACCTAAAATCGAATAGAGCGGCGTGCGTAATTCATGGCTCATATTTGCCATAAATTCATCCTTAAGGCGGGTGGCTCGTTCTAACTGAGCATTCGTGCGACGCAATTCTTCTTCGGCTCGTTTACGTTCGGTAATATCGCGACAAACACAAACAAATTCACCGCTATTCGTGAGTGTTAGGGAAAATTCTTCCAGAAACGTACTTCCATCTTTACGAATAGCTAAAGCTTCGCTGCGAGAATATCCATTTTCCATCAGTTGAGGAATGACTTCGCGATTAATCCGATCGCCCTCTTCTTGAGAGTAAAGACTTTGCCAATTCCGACCTAATAATTCTGTGGTTTCTGTATAGCCAAATAGGTCTAAATGAGCTTTGTTGAGATAAATATAATCGCCTAAAGGGTTAACAATGGCAATTCCTTCGCTAGCAGCTTCAATAGCGGTAAGCTGTCGTTGGAGTTGTTCTTGAGCGAGTTGGCGTTCAGTGACGATAGCGATCGCACTAACAGCCGCTTTTAACAGGTTAATCTCGATTTTATCCCATTGACGAGTATCGCCATCATTATCAAAGCCAATAAACCCAAAAAATTCTCCTCTGACGATTAATGGAAACAGAAGTATCGTAAAAATTCCAGTCGGTTCAAGAATTTGACGTTGCATGGGAGTCATATCGTCTAAACTCTGACAAATGGCTTCACCTTGGGCGAGTTGTTCTACCCAAGTTGAGAAGCAGGGTGTATCATAAAGCTGTTGGAGGACAGATCGGTTGAGCTTAGAGGCTGCATCAGGTGCCGACCAGTGAGACATATAATACAAATAGGGATGGTTGAACTCGTCGTAACAATGTTCAAACACATAGACTTGACTGACATCTGCGGCTTGACCTAAAATTGAAAGCACAAGTTTGTATAAATCGCTTTGAGAAGCTGCACATAACAGTTGACGCTGCACTTCAACTAAAGCAGTGAGATAGTTATCTCGCTTTTTGAGATCAGCTTCTGCTTGTTTTCGTTCTCGAATATCTCGAGCAATTTCGCAGAAGTAGGGAATCCCGTCAAAATTTAACTCGGTAAGGGTAATTTCAACCGGAATGTTTTCACCTGTTTGAGTTCGATGGGTAGATTCTAATAATAGGGATTTTTGTTGTTTGAGATGTTCGCAGAAAGGTTGCCAATCTGGGGGCGCGTTTAGGTTTTGATCGATTTGCCAAATGTTTAGATTTGAGAGTTCTGCACTAGAATAACCTAAATTCTCACAGGCGGTTTTATTAACATAAACAATCTCACCTTCTTGCTCGACAATAAAGATGCTTTCTCGAGCGTTATCAAGGGCAAATTCAACCAGTCTTAAGCGATCTTCGGTTTGTTGACGTTGGGTAATATCGAGAGCAACCGCCAGAAATAAGCGTTCTTGTTGATGTTCGATCAGTTGAAAGTGAACTTCTACCGGATACGAACTTCCATTTGATCGTTGATAAGCGGCTCTAAAAACGGTTTTCTTTTGTTGATGGTTTAACAAGGGATTGATTAATTGTTGAAATTGTTCTCGAGTCAATTGAGGTTGAAGATTAATAGCAGTCATTTGTTGAAGTTGTTCGAGGCTATACCCGAGATTTCGCAAAGCGCCTTGGTTAGCATATTGAAATTTTAGGGTTTCGGCATCAAAGATGTAGATTTCGTTTAAACTGGCTTCTAATATGTTTAAGAGGCGAGTTCGTTCAGCAATTTCTGTTTGTAGATCTGCGGTGCGTTGTTGAACTCTGGCTTCGAGTTCTTGATTGAGTTGTTGGAGTTTTTGTTCGGCTTGTTTGCGTTGGGTAATATCTTGAGAGAGAACTACGCCTGCTTGCACTATTCCTTGATCAATAATGGGTAAAAAATAGACGAGAAAAAGGCGATCTGCGAAGGGAAGTTCAGCAACAAATTCTTCTCCGGCTAGGGTTCGACGATAGAGCGGTTCGAGCAGTTTACAGGTTTGAATAGGTAAGACTTCCCAGATTGTTTTTCCTTCAAGGTATTCTTTACTTAACCCCACTTCTGCAAGTCCTAAACCACCAACCAAGATATACTCTAAATCGTGATCAAACATCATTACAGCCCCGTTGGGGAAGTTATTCACTAACATTTGATAACGGGCTTCACTCCGACGCAAAGCGATTTCTGCTTGTTTACGTTCGGTAATATCTTCGTAGGTTCCCACCACGCCTATAATTTCTCCATCTGCATTTCGCAAGGGCATTTTATGGGTTCTCAGCAAACGTGAAATATTCCCAATTTTTGTCATGGGTTCTTCGATATCAAGTTTGGCTTCTCCTGATTTCATCACTTGATAATCATCAGCCCGATAGAATATTGCTTCGTTTTTCCAAGGCATATCATAGTCCGTTTTACCAATAATTTCTTGACTTCTCGGTAAACCTGCATCTACACTACATTGATAGTTACAGCCGAGAAATTTACCTATTTTATCTTTCCAAAATACGGCTTGAGGAATACAATCAAGAACAGATTGCAGTAAAATTTGATTTTCTTGTAGGGCGCGTTTGACTTCGACGCGATCGCTAATATCTCGACCTTCTGCTATTATTAATATCACTGAGCCTGTTTCATCCTGCAGGGGACGCAAAGAAAAGTCTATTGTTGCGATTTTACCTCCGGCGACTAATACATCGACTTCATAGGAAATAGATTCTCCTAAAGCGGCTTTAGCGATACTTTGACGCAATTGGTGTTGAGTTTCAGTTGAGATTGTCCACCAGTGGGTTTCCCAAAAGGGACGATTAACGACATCTTCGTGTTTCAATCCCCCAAAGTCTAAAGCGGTTTGATTCACATCGAGTAATATTCCTTCAGGTGTTAGCAGTCCTGTACATTGAAAGGTATTATTAAAAATGGCTTGAAATTGCTGATCCCTTTCTTTTGTTTTGGCTTCGAGTTGACTGTTTAGGGTTTTGATTTGTTGACGGAGTTGATTTTTTTCAATGGCAATTGAGATGGAAATTGAAAGTTGTTCAAAGAGTTTTATGTCTTCAGCTTCCCACGCTCTAAAATTATTACATTGATGGGCGATTAATAATCCCCAAGTTTCAGTCTGGGGTGTTGTTTTATCTTGACCGTCTGAATTTATTAAAATTGGGACAGCTAAATAGGCTTTAACTTGGTTCTGTTCAAATTGTTGAATTTGGCTTGGTGTTAATCCCGTTTGATAGATATTAGGAATAACTTGTTTTTCTGGGATGTATTCAAATTCGTATTCTATTATATTGCTTACTTTTAAATCACCTGAAAATGAAGTAATTTTATGCTTTTTATTAGGTTGAAATTGAGTCAATAAAACGCGATCACACTGGATAATCTGTCGAATATCGTTAACTGTTGTTTGCAGTAGGGTTTCTAAGTTTAAGCCTTGATGAATGCGTTTATTAACGGTTTTTATTAACTGATTATATTTAATATCTAGGGGGTATTTTGGATTGAAAAAAATCTGATTAATCGTGTGATCTTGGGTGAAAAGTGATATTTTTTCTTGCAAATAATTATCGTAAAAATGCGGTTCTATTGCTTTTATTTCGGTCTCTTCTTGTTGAAAATTAGGGAGTAAAATAATCGGAATATTCAGCTTCAGGCGTTGTAAGTCTTGGATAAATCCTAAGCTATCGAAATCATCAAGCTGAGTATTCAAGAGGATGACATCAGGTTGAATCTGTTGGCAATATTGTAATCCCTTTTCTATCGTTTCAGCCAACAAGATTTGCTGAGGGTTTATATTCGGAGTTGTATTTTGTGTTATATAGTCCCGATAAGTTTCTAAATCCCTGAGAGAATGATCGATAACCAGAATGATCGTTTGAGCGTTATTCATCGGTTGAGTAAGTTGAGAGCCTTCTCTTCTGTTATAGAATACTTTCTCAAGCAGTTTCATCAGTGAGTATACGGAATTCTTGTCAACTTAAACTGATCTCCACTGGAAAAATTAGACTATAAGTGAACAAAAGTAGAGATTTTTTGATTTCAAACTCTACAACTCAGGGCAATTTTGGGATGTCTTTGAAAACCTGAAAATCCGGGAAACCCAACGACTGCTTTATATTACAGCCATCAAGCTTCCAGGATTAGTGTTCTCCTTTCGGCAGACTTAATTCAATTTAAAATGAATTTCAAAGACTATTACTCGGCAGCAGGTGCGAGTTCGGTAGAACCGGCGGTGCGTTTGCGAGTTAAGCTATTAAACAACATTAAGCCAATAGCTTTGATCAAGTTGCCTTCTAACTCCATGAACATCTTCATATTCATTCCGAAGGCGGCGTTGGCTTCAGCAACAATCCGATCGGCTGTGGCTTGATCGATGGGTAAATCATTCATCATCTGGCGATAATTGGCTTTGAACGCCTTCTCATCGGGAATATCCTTGAATTCATAGAATTGGATGCCTTCGCCGTCTGAGAGGTTCATACCTCGTTGAGCGATCGCTTTGAGAATTTGTCCACCAGATAGATCGCCCATGTAGCGAGTGTACAGGTGAGCAATCAACAATTCGGGTTCAGTGTTGGAAATCTCCCGAATTCGCGCTACATAAGCTTGTGCGGCGACTGTAGGGGCGATTTCTTCCCGCCAGTTAGAACCATAGAAATAATATAAATCTTTTTCTAGGCTCTGTTTGCGGTTGAGTTCGGGAAAATACAGCTTCGACAGAATCGGATGGTTGCGATGGCGTTCCATCTCTTCTTCCATTGCAGAGTAGACAAAGTAGAGATTTGCTCCTAATGTTCTATAGGAGGTTTTTTCTACGGTTCCTTTCAAAAAGCATTTGATAAAACCCACATTTTCTGCCATTGTGTGGGATTTTTTCGTGCCTTCTCGCAATTGAGTTGCTAAATTAACGCTCATACTAAATCCTTATATCTCAAAGCTTCTGTTCAACATCAGACATCTCTATACTGAGACAGCGATTATTAAACCGCCTGAATTTTTACCTTAAACCGATTTGCTGAGAAATGATGTTAAGATTTGTCACAAGGGTTACAGATCAGTGGGAGCTATCGGTCAAGAAGCCAGTTAACGTAGGACTTTAGCATCATCCGCGATCGCTTGTCACCTGAAAACTGCCATTCATAAATTAGGTAATCATTACTAATATGAAATTCGGGTGTATCAAAGCAAACGGGACTAGGTTTCTATATGATTCTAGTCCCGATAGTCTTCAATTAGCAATGCCTCTGCGCCTGGAAAATTCGCACTTGATGCGCGAACCTACAAAACATTAAATATCTAAATCAACCAGATTTAAACGAGGTGCATTGGTTTCAATAAACTCCCGACGGGGTGCTACTCTGTCTCCCATTAATACGGTAAAAACGTTATCCGCTTGGGCGGCGTCTTCTACTTCTACCCGCTTGATCATTCGGCTTTCAGGGTTCATCGTAGTATCCCAAAGTTGCTGAGGCATCATTTCCCCTAACCCTTTAAACCGTTGAATGTTGTAGTTAGCATTTGAGGGAAACTCAGCCAAACATTGCTGCAATTCTCGCTCATTATAACAGTAGTAATGATTGCGTCCTCGTTCGACTTTATACAGAGGAGGACAAGCAATATAAATGTAACCCTGTTCTACTAATTCTCGTTGATAGCGGTAGAAAAAGGTTAACAGCAAAGTGCGAATGTGAGCGCCGTCAACGTCTGCGTCTGTCATAATAATAATTTTATGATAACGCAATTGGGACGGATCAAAATCTTCCCCTCTGATTCCCAATCCTAACGCTGTAATGAGGGATTGAATTTCATTGTTTTTGTAGATTTTAGAATCATCCGTTTTCTCAATATTCAGGATTTTTCCTCGGAGCGGTAAAATCGCTTGATTGTGGCGATCGCGTCCTTGTTTTGCACTTCCGCCCGCACTATCTCCTTCGACTAAAAAGATTTCAGATTCTCTGGGATCTCTGGTACTACAATCTGCCAATTTACCGGGTAATGGCGATGATTCTAACACCGATTTCCGACGAACTAAATCTCTCGCCCGACGAGCGGCTTCTGCGGCTTTAAAAGCTTGAATGGCTTTCTCTAAAACTGCATCGGCAATATTCGGGTGAAAGTCGAGATATTCGGTTAACACTTCCCCGACTAAAGAATCAACTATCCCGCGAACTTCTGTATTTCCTAACTTGGTTTTGGTTTGTCCTTCAAATTCTGGGTCAGGAACTTTGACTGAAATTACAGCCGTTAACCCTTCCCGGACATTCTCGCCGCCCAAATTAGACTCATTTTCTTTGAGTTTATTTCGCTTGCGGGCAAAATTATTCATGGTACGGGTTAATACCGCTTTTAAGCCTTCTAAATGGGTGCCTCCGTCAATAGTTCTAATATTATTGGCAAAGCCCAAAATATTATCGCTATAAGCATCAACACACCACTGCAACGCTACCTCTATCTGCACATTGTTTCGCTCTCCCGACACATAAATCACATCTTCATGGAGAGGTTGCTTTTCGCGGTTCATGTAGGCAATATATTCTCGAATTCCGCCTTCATAACAGAAGCTTTCGGTTTTCGGTTGCTCGATTTTGAGGAGTTCTAAACGATGGTCTGTTAAAGTAATTTTGATGCCTGCATTCAAATAGGCTAATTCTCGTAAACGACTGGCAATGGTTGCATAGTCAAACTCAATTCCAGTTGTAAATATGGTCGTATCAGGTAGGAAGCGAACCGCAGTTCCCGTCTGACTTTCTTTACTGGGTTGTGATTTTAATTCGTAGGCGGGAACTCCTCTTTCGTAGCGTTGAGTATAAAGCGTTTTATCCCGCAAAACTTGAACTTCTACCCATTCAGATAGGGCGTTGACAACGGAGACACCCACCCCATGTAAACCGCCTGAAACTTTATAGCCACCCCCGCCAAATTTTCCCCCAGCGTGGAGAACCGTCATTACGGTTTCTAGGGCTGATTTTCCGGTTTTGGAATGCACATCAACGGGAATACCGCGACCATCATCGGTAACGGTGACTGAACCATCGGCATTAAAATCGACTTCAATGTGGGTACAATGGCCTGCGAGCGCCTCATCAATGGAGTTATCCACGACCTCGTACACTAAATGATGAAGTCCGCGTGGCCCTGTTGAACCAATGTACATCCCTGGACGTTTGCGGACGGCTTCTAGACCTTCAAGAACCTGAATTTGATCGGCGCTGTAACTGCTGGTCATGTGATAACTGCTCCAATTCTGGGGCTGAAGTCCCCAGGACTCCAAAAATGACAAATCTCACCAAAATTGTAACACAAAAGGGTTATAAACGATATTAGCGGCAACTCAAGCCTTATTTTAATCCAGATTGTACCCCTTTATAATGGGCAGTGGGACAGGGATGTGTAAAAGTTATATTGATTTATGGCGATTATTGTGATTTGTGGTGCAACCGCAACAGGAAAGTCAGGGTTGGCGATCGCTTTGGCGCAACGACTCGATACAGTGATTCTCAGTGCAGATTCGCGTCAGGTGTATCGAGAATTTGATATCGGCACGGCTAAACCCACTCTAGACGAACAGCAACAGGCTGCTCATTTCCTCATCGATATCTGCGATCCGAGACAGACTCTTACTGTAGCAGAATACCAGGAAAAGGCTCAAGCAATGATAGCGGTTCCTCCTGTGTCTGCTTCTCCTGTTTCCCCTTTGTTGCTCGTAGGGGGGACGGGGTTGTATATTAAAGCGATTGTACGCGGGATGAAAATTCCTCGAGTTGCGCCTTGTGCTGAGTTGCGATCGCAGTTTCAGATGTTAGGTCAAGTTCAATGTTATGCGATGCTCAACCAAGTTGATCCGGTGGCGGCACAAAAAATTCATCCCAATGATCAGTTTCGCACTCAAAGAGCTTTAGAGGTTTATTATATTACGGGTTGTCCGATTTCTCAACAACAAGGTGAAAATCCCCCCGATTATCCCATTTTACAAATTGGCTTAACTTTAGATCGCGATCGCTTGACTCAACGCATTCAACACCGTACCCAAAAAATGATTGAGATGGGATGGCTTGAAGAGGTGAAAAGACTTCTGGAAAAATATGGTCAAGATTTGCCTTTGTTACAAACTTTAGGGTATCACGAAATCCAACAATATCTCAGGGGAGATTGTTCGTTAGAGGAAGCGATCGCGGCGACGGTTTTACATACTCGTCAATTTGCGAAACGACAACAAACCTGGTTTAATGCCGTCTCAGAGATAGAATGGTTTGATGCGGAAAATGCCGATTTATTAGAACAAGTTTGGCCCCGGGTTAAAACGTTTATTGGGGGAATTTAAAAACAACTTTTTTAAAAATAATCAACCCGTCAGAGGGGGATTTTTTGAGAGTCTCTTGATGAGCAGTTAGGAACAGTTCAGTGCTAGAATAGTTAGGAGCAGGTTTTCCGGAATGAACGGCGACCTGTTTGAAGATCAAGGTAAAAGTGAGTTGGGGAGTCACAGATTATTCCGCCGTTCAACGACAGAGGCTGCTGTGAGCGTTGGTTAACATCCCTTTCCCCAGACGCGAAAAATTCCTTGGGCGATATCAGTTGTGGGTGTTGAATGATTTGTCTTCAAAGCACGATACTGGGAGAATTGATATGAGAAATACAGGACTGGCGTATCTACTCTGGTGTACTTGGTTTTTGGGGTTGGGTGGTGTTCATCGAATCTATTCCGGGAATTATTTCACTGGACTGGTGTGGTTATTTACCTTTGGTTTTTTTGGGGTGGGTCAATTTGTAGATTTATTTCTCATTCCCGGAATGGTTGAACGTAAAAATCTCAAATACCAACTTTATCAGCGAGAAATGAGTCAGACTCCAATTACTCACGAAGTTATTGTTAATTTAACAGAAAGTCAGAAATATAGTAAGGAAGCGATTCCGGCTGTCGTACAAAAGTCTGATATTTATACAATTTTGAAACTTGCCAAAGATAACCCTCAAGGGATTTCGGTTGCTGATTGTGTAATTGCGACGGATAAACCGATTCCTGAAATTAAGCAATTGTTGAATGATTTATATAAAGAAGGTTTGCTTCATATCGATAACCATGAAGAAACCGGAACGATAATTTATCGCATTGTTTAAGTTTTGTAGGGGCGGGTTCCTAATAGATATATGTTTTCCCCACAAACAACTGATATAAACCCGCCCCCTCTGACAGTAGGGAATAGTTTTGTAGGGGCGGGTTCCTAATAGATATATGTTTTCCCCACAAACAACTGATATAAACCCGCCCCCTCACTCACAGTGACGGTTAAGGGCGGGTTTATCGAGGTAGTTGCTGAGAAGATATACATTGAGGCGGAACCCGCCCCTACAATATTGATAACAATTCAATCGCCTTGAGGGTATTCATCCCACAATGTTGTGATTTGACGTAAACTCTGAAATTCTCCCTGACCTAAAATCAAATGATCTAAAATGGGAATCGATAACACTTGGGCGCCCTGTAAAAGTTGACGAGTTAGGGTAATATCTTCAGGGCTGGGTTCAACATTTCCCGAAGGATGGTTATGAGAAATAATCATCCGTGTCGCCCCTTGTCTAATCACTTCTCGAAAAATTTCCCGAGGATGGGCTAAGGTTTCGGTGGCAGTACCAATTGTAATAACTTTTGTTCCGAGTAAACGATTTTTCACATCTAATAATAATACCGCAAATCGTTCTTGAGTTTGCCACATTAAATCTTGGCTTAAAGCGTCGGCTGCGGCTTGGGGCGTTTCGATAATTGCGAGTTCAGAAGGACGGAGTTGAAAGACTCGTTTTCCGAGTTCAACTGCGGCGATAATTGTGGTGGCTTTGGCTGGCCCTATGCCATGAATTTGCGTGAGTTCTTGTACTTTAATATGTCGCAAAATTGATAGGGGATCATGCTGATTTTGACTGAGTTGATTGAGTAAATATTGCCCTAAGCCTACTGCTGATAACTTTCCCTTTCCCTGTCCCGTATTCAATAAAATAGCGATTAATTCTGCACTTGAAAGGGCTTGTGGGCCATGTGCCATCATTCGTTCTCGGGGTCGTTCATCTGAGGGTAAATCAGCAATTCTCAGGCTATAGGTCATACTCGATGCTCTCACAACAAGGATTAAATTCAATATAACCCGAGTTTTTTGAAAATCAATGAATATTTTCCATATCAATATTTTCTGATTTGATCAAAAAAAGCTGTTCATAAATATCCGTAAAATTACCGATGTTCTAAACATTGAACTTGATCGCCATTGTGAATAACACCCGTATTTATAGGGATAATATTCTGACCAAACATCACACCTCCGGTTTGTCGTCGAAAGGTAGATAAGGTCTTCAAAGGTTCTTTGAACTCGTCCCGTTTTCCGGTCAATTGGTCTGTTGTGGTAACAATACAGCGATCGCAAGGTTTAACGACATCAAAATAAACCGCTCCAATTTTAATCAATTTCCAGTGATCTTCAATAAAAGGAAACTCAGATTCAATCACAATATTTGGACGAAATCGAATCATCGAAATTGGCAAAAATTCAACTGTATGATTCGCTTTTATTCGGCGATTCAGTTCAGCTAAAGAAGCCGTATTGGTCAGTAAAAAAGGATAACCATCGGCAAAGCTAACCTGATCTTTGGGTCGTTGTGCATAATTGGGATTAACTAAGCGAATATTTTGAGGAGATTGTCGCACGAGCCGACAAGTTTGTTCAGAGGATAATTTTAAGGCATTTTGCAGCCAATTTGCCACCGCATCGCCTTGATCAATGGCTATTGTATGATCTCGCCAAATCTGAACGTTCAGAAGATTTCCGGTTAAATTAGGTTCAAAGGTAAAGGGTTCTATTGTTTCATCTTGAACCGAAAAAGAAATCATTCCCTCTGAGAGTTGAACCCTAATTTTTGCCATCTGAGGATAGTCTCGTTGCGTCATAAATTGATGATGTTGATCAACAATCATCAATTCTCGATCCCAAAGAAACCCTTTCGGTGTGACTTCTGCTTGTTCAAGTTCAATTCTTTGACAAGACTTAATCGGATGAATAAAAATACCAGTAACGTTCATCTGCGAAAATCTCTCCGCTAAACCGATAAAAAAGACTGAAGAGTGAGTTGATCTTTCAACTCAACCCATCCTACCCACTGAAATAGCGTTCTGTTAGGCAACTCCAGTATACAGGAGGTGATATCAAACCGGATTGGTTATATTAGTAGATGATAGGAGCGATTCAGCTTCTCAGATGTTTATTGGGGTCTGTAGCATCATGAAATCTCCATTTTTCCGTACTTTGTTAGCGACTACAACCACAGTTGCAGTTAGTGCTATTGCTTCTAGTGGCTATGCGGTTAGCCTCGTTCCCGACTCTGAAGGGGAAATTAATGTGGGTTTAGGTTGTCTAGATTCCGCTCAGTGTATCACACCCGATTCTCTGTCTTTTGTGGAGAGTATTCTGTCTCTGACAGATGACACCACAGGTTCAACAAGTCGTCTGTTTATTGATGACTTGACAACAGACAATCAGTATGGTGATCAAATTAGCTTTTCTCAGACAGATGCGGGTACCAACCCGACGGATGTTTGGTTTCGTCCAGTCGCCTATCTTGAAGCAACAGATTCTTATCCCGAAGACGGTCAACTTGAAGTTGGGACTTACACCTTTGAATTTGCGACGATCTTAGAAGAATTAACCATTGAGTATTTTGATACGGAGTCACAAAATACGACGGGTGTTGTCGCTATTAATGGTAATTCTTTGGCTTCACCGGATTGGGTACTTTCTGGCTCAAATGGTAACACTTTTTCTCAAACCTTTAATGATGTTAGTTCTCTAACGTTGAAACTGGGGTTATTTGACCCCGAGGGACTGTTAGTTAAGAAGCCTGGAGATGGTGTCCGTTTTCGGTTAGCGGCTACGACTGTTCCTGAACCGACCACAATGGGCGGTTTAGTGGCTGTAGGTTTGGCTTTAGTCGGCTCAAAACTGCGTCAGTCTCGTCGAATTTAAACTTGCTTAATTGATGTCGGGTGAGTGAGTAGAGGATTAATTTTCTGTGGTGTGAATAGATTGTTACGGATAATAATACTCAAGATGGATGGGAGATTAGCCTATTCACTCATCCATCTGAGATGCGGCAAGGGGACTCCCGTTATACCCGACAGGGTTAGCGGGAGAGGAATTGCCGCCCAAAGAAAACTGAGCGGAGCGAGAATCATTGTTAAAAGGAGTAGGAGAATCCGTCATG
>NZ_JAYGHR010000062.1:0-16209 GCF_034932365.1 Limnoraphis robusta BA-68 BA1
GAGAAAGGCTTTTAAGATTTGGCGATCGCATTTTTGAACCGATAATGAAACAGCCCTGCCCTTAAAAAGGGGGGTTGGGGGGTTGGGGAGGTGGGGGGAAAAGAGGGGGAATTCTTGAAAGTCCCCCTTTCTAAGGGGGATTTAGGGGGATTCTTGCTAGGGCAATTTAGGGGGATTCTTGCTAGGGCAATTTAGGGGAAATTAACTGAAAAGAGGGCGGGTTGATGTCAGTTATCTCTGAGAAACATACATTTAGGAGTAACCCGCCCCTACTGAATTAAAACCGAATCCCGCAGCATTTGGGCGTCTGGATTTTGCCCTCGCAATACACTATTGCCATTAAATTGTGCAGTGTGATCAACCGCTTTAGGTGTTAGCCAGTCGCTTTCATTAAATTGACCACTTTGACTGTAAGCTTTGAGCGCATTTTCATAACAAACGGTTCGCACATCCGCTTCAGAAATGCCTTCTTTTAACATCAGTTGAGCGGTTTTCGGAACTGCTAACGGATCGCTTAATCCCCAGTCAGCGCTACTATCAACAATGATGCGATCAGTACCGTACTTTTTAACAATTTCCACCATCCGAGCATTACCCATTTTCGTCATCGGATAAATCGTAAAAGCCGCCCAAAATCCTCGCTCTAGAACTTCTTCAACGGTTTCTTCATTGTTATGATCAATAATCACCTGAGCCGGATCAAGACCATGTTCAATACAGCGATCCATACTGCGACTTGTACCTGCTTTTTTATTACGATGCGGCGTATGAACGAGTACCAACATATCAAGTTCTTTGGCTAACGCAAGCTGATCTTGAAAATATTTATCTTCTGTTTCCGTCATGTCATCGTAGCCAATTTCACCAATAGCAACAACACCTTCTTTACAGGCAAATATCGGCAACAAATCCATTACGGCTTCAGCAACGGTGGGGTTATTCGCCTCTTTAGAGTTCAAGCCAATCGTACAATAATGAGCAATACCAAACTGAGACGCTCTAAACCGTTCCCAACCCACAAGGCTGCTAAAATAATCTTTAAAACTGCCCGGATTAGTGCGAGGTTGACCCAACCAAAAAGCAGGTTCAATAACAGCAACAATCCCATATTCTCGCATCACGAGATAGTCATAGGTTGTTCGGGCTGTCATGTGGATATGCGGATCGATAAACATGAGATCTGTAGAATTCATGGTGATATAAATGTAGGTAACAAACTTTTCAGTTATTAGTTTTGTAGGGGCGGGTTCTACAACTAATTTATGTGTCCGAAAAACAATCTATATAAACCCGCCCTCATTTGAGTTGTTGGTGCAAAATTCCCCATTTATGTAAAAAATCCCCCCTGACTCACAACTGTTTTCAACTCAGGGCGAGACGCTAACAATGACTGTATTTTTTCAGAATTAGAAATAGCACAGGCGATCGCCCCTGCTTGTTGTTGCATCGGATCGGGGTGATCCAATACTTTTGTTAAATCTTCCGCCATGCTGTCAGTTGTAAAAGCCCCCATCGCCCGCCAAAGTTCAGGGGTAACAGTGCGATTTGCTGCCCAACGTTCATGGGCGTAGTCTATCAACATTTGTGACAAATTGGGGTTAGTTCGACGATCCAAACCGATAATATTGTGGAGAGGACAGTCGATGAAAATGGCTTTTAAAACCATTTGATTCCAAGCAGCTTCGGAAAGATAATTTGCCGGATAAGGGTTATGAAGTGCCACTGCTTTAAACACAACAGACATATTTGTGCGTATGCCTTCGGCTGCACGATCTTGGTATTTTTCCGGCGAAGGAAGTAGCGGTAACGCTTGATAAAGAGCAACTAATTCATCAATATCAGCCGCAGAAAAAAGTTGATCGAGAATGTTGTCATAGTCTTCAGGATTACCTTGAATTAATGACAAAATTAATAGCGTTCGAGCCAGCGCGTCAACTCGCCAGTATTGAGGTTGCCAACCGGGGCAAATTTCTGTTGCCGTTTTCAAATCTTCATCGCTAAATATCCAATTAGCTTTACCTAAACGACGGGGAACCAAGCTAAATGCAATGAAAAATGATCTTTGTGTTGTTCCTCCATTTAACAACTCAGACTGCTGTTTCTTCAGCCAAGCAAGCTGTTCATCTCGTAGGGGCGGGTTCTCCCCAAATGTATGTTTCTCAGAAATAACCTGTGTAAACCCGCCCCGAGAAAGCCAATTAAAGATTACATTTACAGTGCGATCAATGTGAGTTGATTTATTAATAGATGCAATAACCATGTTGCTATTTGATTAAACTGTTCAACTTTTTAGTCACCCGTTATGTAGGGACGAATTCCTTACAGTTATCAGTTATCAGTTATCAGTTATCAGTGTGTACTCTTCACTGTTCACTGTAAAACAATGGTCACTGGTCACTGTAAAACTGTTAACTGTAAAAAATCCGCCCCTACAAGGCAAGATTAACGAGTCAATTGACGTTTTTTGAGAAGTGCCGCAATAAAACCGCCAACAACTAACCCGAATACCGAAGTCGGTTCAGGTACTTTCGCCGCATCATCGTGATAATTAATGCTAAGAACCTGAACACGACCTTGGAAGAAATCTCCCACATAGAGTTTGTCATCACTAAGTCCCGTGCCACCTGTCCAGTTAAATGCACCCGGTCGCAGGTCAAGCGGATCTCCAAAAGGTCCAGTAGAACCGTCCGGGGGAGGCGGAGGGATAATATTACCGTCTGCTGTACGCGCAGGTTCGCCATACACAGTTAACAAATTGCCTTCTTTATCAAAAACCTGTACGCGGCTATTAATAGAGTCAGCAACATAAATATTTTCCTGCTCATCTATTTCCAAGCCAATTGGCTGCAAGAACTGACCCGGTTCTACCCCTTCTGAACCAAAAGTCCGAATAGAATTCCCTTCAGAATCTAAAACCTGAATACGGTTGTTAAACTGGTCAGCGACATAAATATTACCGCTAACAGGTGAAATGCGAATCCCCGCAGGGCCTTGAAACTGTCCCGGTTCAGTTCCCGCAGTACCGATAGTGTCAATAAGTTCGCCTGCTTCGTTGATCTTCAGGATGCGGTCGTTACTGAAGTCGCCAATATAGACGTTGTTATCCGCGTCGAAGGTAATCCCAGAGGGGCCAAAGAAAGCGCGACCAGGAATTAATCCCCCAAACTCACCATCTGCAATGGTTTGGATATAGTTACCGTCAGGATCATAAACATTGACACGCAGGTTAAACACATCACCCACATAGAGATTACCCGTTTTCGGGCTAAACTCCAATGCTCCGGGTTCATCAAACTCGCCTGGGCCGGTACCGCCACTCCCGACAGCACCAATATATTCACCCGTCGGACTAAAAATTGAAACTTCGTTACCAATGTCAAAGTTAGTCGTACCGTCAGGGTTTCGTCCGCGACCATTCCCGATGAAAATATTTCCCGTACTATCTTGAACAGTCACACCTTGAGGCACAAATAATTCGCCCTGGCCGAAACCCGGAGAACCAATTTGACTCTCATATTTAAGAGTAATCGCTTGGGCTTCAGAGGCGATCGCACCCAAACAGATCAACGATCCCGCCAGTAGGGGCGCAAGGCTTGCGCCCGATACCAAAACGTTTGCGCCCGATACCAAAACGTTTGCACCCGATACCAAAACGTTTGCACCCGATACCAAAACGTTTGCGCCCGATACCAAAACGTTTGCGCCCACTGATAATTTTTTAACGATCATAAGAATACTTCCCCAGTCATTGTAATGGTTATTCAATCTGCCTTGGTGACAATTAAGCTGCCGTCTGCTTTCGTTTAAAAACGAAATAACCCGTTCCCAAAAGACCCCAAATTAAAACAACCGGGGCAGAATTGGGTTCAGGGATATCAACAGCGTCACCTTCTGGATCAATTTGAAAAATCGTTGAGTCAGGGCCATTACCTCGACCCGCAACATAAACCAAGCCGTCCGTTCCGACAGTTAAGTTCACTAACAACTCAACACCGTCTACCTCGTTCCCGTCTAAAATCGTCCTAACTGCACCATCCGTATCGATCTCAACAACTTTGCCGCGATCGCCTCCTAATACCAAAGATTCAGTTGCCAAAACAGTCGCGTAAGCCTTACCATTAGGCGCAAACGCAACATCAGTAAGCTGAATCAGACCCGATGCAAACGTTGTTTGTTGACCATTGGCATCAATTTGAGTAATTTCTGATTTCCCCTGCGGAAACGGAAACCCGCCAAACTCAGCAACATAAAGATTGCCATCACCCCCAACGGCAACCCCAGTGGGAACGTATTGCAAAGCAAAGCTGGGTTCTTCCGTCTCCGGCGCTTGAGTGGGATCATTGGGTGCCGCAGGAGGCGGCCCTAACCCTTCTGGAAACAGCAGACTCTCGAAAGAAACGATTTCCGGTTCAAAAATAGCCTCAAGACTTAACTGGTTTTCAGTCAGACTATAGGCAAACAAATTATTCGCGCCCGAGTCTGTGATGTAAATAGTCTCGCCATTGATAGCAAGGCTGTTAGGGTTGCTGTCAATATCACCGCCCGTCGGGTTATTTTGCAGTTCATAGGCTGCCAAGTCTGCTAACTGCGTCAGTTCACCCGTTGCAAAATTGGCTTGGTAAAGACTGCCAAACTCCGATATTCCTAAAACCTCATTCTCCGAGTAAGGATTACCTGCGGCAGCATTAAGCGTTTGATCGCGCCTTGCCGGATCGCCCACCGATCCATAAACAATATAAGGCGTACCGAAAGCATCAAAGGCGATATCTTGCGGCCCAACTGCGTTGCTACCCTCTGCCAACGCCACAGAACTCAAACCCGTCAACACAGGTGTAACAGTACCGTCTTGAGACACTTTACTAATGGCGCCCGTATTGCCTAAATACAGGTCAAAACCCGGCATATTTGGCGAGGGGATAGAATTAGGTGAAGTCGAGCCTCCCCCAATTCCGGCTTCAGCAACGTAGAGTTCACCATCTGGGCCGAAAGCCAGTCCACGAGCATTATTCAAGCCAGAAGCAAAGGTGGTGAATGTTGCCGCTTGAGCGGTATTGGCAATGGAAAAGAAGAAACAGGTGAGTGCTAAGGAGCGAACCGAGTGCAAGATGTTCATTTCTAGGGTTAGGCGTCGAGACTGTCGGTGGTGGAGGTTTGCCGTCGGGTGCGATCGCCATAAACAACCACACCCCAACTGTCTTGAATTAACTCACCCTGTCTCGCTTACCTTTTAAACCAAAAAGGGACGCACCCCCCAATAACAACAGACCTAAGATGCTACCGGGTTCTGGTACTGCCTGGGCGTCGTTGAGCCTGATGATTGAACCATCCGTACCGATCGCATTATTGGCAACGTAGATGCCACCGTCGGGGCCGACTTGAATACCTGTTGCCGAGAAGATCCCTTCAGAAGCAATTGTTGTGCGAATGCCCTCGGGGGTGACTTTGATGACGGAACCCGGTAAATTCTTTAAGCTGCCTTCAACGCTATTTTTCCACTGCGCTTCATCAGCAAATTGCAACACTAACAGGTTGCCCTCTTCATCAAAGTCGATGTCGGTAATTTGGGTGAAACCATCTTGAAAGACTTCCGGTTCACCTGTCTCAGGATTGATGCGGAAAATTCGGGCTTCCCCTTCTGGATAGGGATAACCTGTCAGTTCAGCATAATAAACTGCACCATCTGGCCCGGTGGTAATTCCGGTCGGTACGGATTGCAACTCTAATGGGCCTGCCGGAGGCTCAAAGGAGGGCATTTCAGGTTCTTCGCCAGAATTTTGAGGCGGTTCAAAAGGAGAAGCGGGAGGAAATTCTACGTTTTCAACAAGCTGAGTTGGGGCGGCAAAAGCATTCCGCAGGACACCATCCAAACCGATATTGTAGATAACGTTAGCCCCTGCATCCACAACAAAAGCCGAATCATCTTTAATGGTGAGGGCAAAAGGATTACTAATGTAGTCGCCACCGTCAAGATTGTTCAACTGTTCATAGAGGGCAAAGTCAAACAATTCTGTGACTTCTTCTGTTGCTAAATCTACCTTAAACAGTTTGCCCAAGTCAGGGACATTTAATAATTCGTCAGGACTTGCAGTAGGGGGCGCAATGAAGTTCTGTTCGGGGGGTAGTTCAGTCCCTTGAGCGAGTTCAAACAGATCGATATCTCGGTTGCCTGGGTATCCAGCGTAGCCAACGACTAAGTAAGCATTACCGTTAGAATCAAAGGCAAGCTCTTGGGGGCCTGCACCTTGCTCTAGAGTCGGCTGAAGTGCCAGTGAGTCAAAGCCGTTGAATATTCTTGTCTGAGTGCCAGTCAGAAAATCAACTTTAGTGAGTGATCCAGTGTTACCCGCACAAATATTGGCAAAAGCAGCACTCGGAGAGGGCTGACAGTTTCCGTCACCGCCTGTACCTGTTTCCCCAACATATAGACTACCATCAGGGCCAAAAGTAATCCCGCTCGGATTATTGAGTCCGCTTGCTATTGTTGTAAAACTTGCTGCCTCAGCAGGCATCGCCACAGCGAATACGGCAGTAACCGTTAGAAATGAATAACCAACTTGCTTAAGTTTCATTGTTCCCGTGAAAAAATAAATAGTCGTAGCTTACAAATCAATAGAAGAAAACAGAAAAGACTGTTAATAGTTAGTGAGCAACTGAAAGCTTACCAGCCCTTAGAGCTTGGCGTAAAAAGATAGAAAAGTATGAATCAATAAGAATGAAAACTTTGGAGCCATACTTAGCTGGCAGAGTGACAAAAGTTACTCTCCACCATAAATATCTCAGACTATTTATTGCAATACAGTCTGTCTCAGTTAAAGCTCAAAACCAGTCTAAACTACCTATCAGACTTGGTTTTCTTCTAGGACACCCAGATGACTCATTGATAAACTAACACAGTAAAATAGATGAAAAGATGTCTTTTTTTTCGTAAAGGTTTGACTTTTTTTACGAAATTTCACGGAGGGTCTGTAAAAAATTGTTACCCGTATAACTGCCTATCTTTTTAAGGAATTTTCTAAAAAATAATCAAAGGTATCGTTAAAAATATAGTTGCAAAATTTTTAAAAGTATGCTCTACTACAGCCCGGTTTTTCTATCTCTTATTGCCTATTTCTTTTGGCATATTTCTTATTGCCTATTTCTTTTGGCATATTTAAATACTACCGCAGGAAATAGTAATCGGGGTAGGGCGGGTGTCACAAGCGAAAAACCCGGTTTCTTTGAGAAACCGGGTTTTTTAGTCTAAAATTCAAAACTTGATCAATTAATGGCTAAAATTCTAGTCTACCTAACACCCAAACTATTAGGGATAGTTGCGCTTTTATCAGCGATATTCTCTAAACTTTAGCGAGTGCTTTTTTGGGCTGATAACTCATCCCTTGGGCAAATGTTTCGAGATTACCTGCTTTCGCTTCTAAGAACCGTTTAATGTTCATACTTTCAGCGCCAAAGTCTTGAATTTGTAGCTTACCATGACGCAGAGGTTTATCAACCGGCCAAAACGTGATCCGATGTTGAATAAAACCTTCAGCATCAGGATCAGCAAACGCATAGGAACAGGGAATAATAATGCAAGGGCTGCGTTGAATAAAATTGTGATCAGGGTAATAGAAATCCTGCTCAATCAGATAATATTTGCTGAGAGTATGCGCTCGCAACTCAACCTTTACCTTTTGATTGTACTCATCTAAAAACTCACCCTCTTTCGAGCTAATTTCACCCGCAGGTCTTAGTAAATGCGCCCATTCATCCATTGTTCGCAGATCGCTGAGATATTCATATCCCATATCTATCGGCGCATCAACAAAGATAGTATCCGTCACAATTTTATAACGACCGTGAGCCGCTTCAGTTCTTCCAGTTTGGCGCTCTAAAATAGCCTTCAGCGAACGACATTCAGAAGTATGCACAGTTTCAATTCCTTGCATAATCATCGGCACTCGTCGCTTCGGATCAACAAAACTCAACCAGTGAAAATAAACCCCTGACTCATCAGTTCCAGGTTCAATATATTCAGGGGGAAATAGCATCACCGGATAAACCTGAAAATACTCTTGGTATTTAATCCCACAATGCCATTCAATCCCCTTAAAGAAACCATTGTCAATTCGTTTGACATGATAATACAAATTATGTTGATAACCCGAAGCCGTTCCCAGCCAAGTATCTTCATCAACTTGCTCGATCATCCGACTAAACAGCGTCCAGTCATCTAAATTTTTCAGACTGCAAAGATAGTCAAAAGCCGTATCAGTATCAGTCGCAATATAAGCAGACGTAGCAAAGGTATTCTCTTCCATGATCTCCTCTAGTATGAATTCAGTTTGATCTGCGGGCTATGCACTCACCAACATTTGAGCCTGTTGCGCCTTAATAATGCGTTCTTCAGCAAGCTGTTTAGAAGCTTCGTGAGTCGTCATTCCGGTTGTATTGGCTTTGTTGAAAAGTTCGATCAACGTATCGTAAATACTATGAACATGGCTAATCGCTTTCTTCTCGTTATAGCCAATCAACTCATGGTAAACATTAATCAACCCACCCGAATTTATAACATAATCAGGGCAGTACAAAATATCTTGAGCCGTGAGCATTTCGCCATGCAGTTGCTCATCTTCAAGCTGATTATTAGCCGAACCTGCAATAATACCCGCTTTAATCATCGGAATAGTCTGACTGTTGAGGATCGCTCCCATTGCACAAGGGGCAAAAATATCAACATCAAGTCCATAAATTTCTTCCGGTTCAACCGCAGTCGCCCCATATAACCGTGCCAGTTTAGAGACTTTGGCTTGATTAATATCACTAACAAACAGCTTGGCATCATTTTTGTAGAGCCATTCACAAAGATGCTGTCCGACATTTCCTAAACCTTGAACAGCAACCTTTAACCCTTTGAGGCTATCAGAACCAAAACGGTATTTCGCCGCAGCTTTCATCCCCAATAAAACCCCAATAGCCGTAACCGGAGCCGGCCCACCCGACTTTTCTTGAGTCCCGACAACATACTGAGTCTCACGGTTAATTTGTCGAACATCTTGCGGCGTGAGGTTAATATCTTGACCCGTGATAAATCGACCGTTTAGGCGCTCAATAAATCGACCATAAGCCTGTAACAACTCACAGGTTTTCTCCTCCGGTTTGGCGATAATCACCGCTTTACCACCACCCATCGGAATGTTCGCACAAGCGGCTTTATAAGTCATACCTCGGCTGAGACGCAAAGCATCAGTTAAAGCAGCAGCCTCACTTTCATAGGGCCATAAACGAGTGGCACCCATAGCAGCACCCAGTCGGCTATCGTGAATGGCAATAATTGCCTTGAGTCCTGATGCTTGGTCATGGCAGAACAAAACCTGTTCATGGCCTGCTGCGGAGGTTGTTTTAAATAATTCCATAGTCGTCTATCTCTCTTGAGTAAAGGGAAAAGGCAGAAGTCAAAAGTTACGGGTAATTTACGAATTACCCGACTGATATTTAAACCATCGGAAAAGAAACTTGCTCTTTAGATGAACCATTTTTTGAGGAGTGGTCATCTAACGAATAGTCTTTCAGTTCGGGTTTTTCCTCTATTTTTACTGCGGAACGATTGGCTAAACTCTTAGTCCGTCCCTTAGAAGGAGCGTGACGATTAGCATCAATTTTAACATCAATAACAAACGGCCCAGGAGCAGCCATCGCTTTTGTTAGAGCATCTTCAAGCTGTGACTCACAATCAACCTGAATACTTTCTGCTCCCATCCCTTGAGCTATCATCGTAAAATCAGTTTGAGGCATCAGCGCGTCAGCTTGGAGTCCTAACATCGCCATGCCTTGATAGCACATATTGTAACGAGCATCGTTCAAGACAATCCAAACCGCAGGAATTTGGTATTTAACCGCAGTGCTGACTTCGCTGTTCATTAACATCGAACCATCACCAACGATCGCAACAGCTTTATTCCCTTTAGCAACAGCAGGACCCAAAACACCTGTCGTTGCATGACCCATTGAACCGACCCCTGTACTCACCCGATAACGATTGGGTTGAGAAAAGCGTAACAGGTGAGTAGACCAAGTAAATGAATTACCCGACTCAGCCAATACAACAGCATCGCTCCCTTCAACGATGATTTTTTGGATAGCCTCCATTAAAATCTCAGGACGCACAAGGGTACTGGTAGCCTCTGCAATGGGTTCCCGTTCAGGGTTGGGTAGGTTTGCAGTCTGTTTGGGATAGTTGTTCGACAGATGGGGTAATAGCTGACGTAGGAAAGTCCCGATATCAGCTTGAACAGGAATTGTCGGCGCCGTTGGATAGCTAGCCCCAATAACGCTCGGATCAATATCAACTTGAATAAATCCTTGACTCGGCACCAAGTCGGCACTCCAAAATGAGGTCGGTTCACCCATGCGAGTCCCGAGTACCAACGTTCGTAGCGGTTTAACGGCTTTGAAATAGTTCAGCACCGAACCATGACCGCCTAACCCAGTGATACCGACAAACTGAGGATGATCTTCAGGAAAGAGTCCTTTCGCTCGGGGAGAACACATGACGGCGGCACCTGTGATCTCGGCAAGCTGCATGATTTCTTTTGTTGCTAAACGAGCGCCATAACCAACCCAAATGGCAAAGGGGCCTTCGGAAAGTAACTCTACACAGTGGGAGATCAGAGAATCTGTTGCTGCGATCGCACTTTCTACGACAGTCGCTTTTGGGAGCGACATCGGCATCGGTAACGTTTGTACCCCTGTGGGAGTGCTGATATGAGCGGTAAAGCCTCCGGGCTGAGATAACCCCTGTATCAGTCGTCTGCCAATTTGAGGCAGTTGCTCGGGGCAGTCAATGACAGTAGCGTAGTTGTACAACGCTCCCGAGTTAAATAAGCCGTCTTGGGGCAGGGTGCGAGGGCTGGTTTCTTGAATTGACCACCGTCCTCGCTGGGATGGAGACGTACAGGCTGACAGATGAATCACTTTACCGCCTTCGCCTCGTGCTGCAAACAGTCCAGTCAAGGTATTGGTAATGCCAGGGCCAGCAGTTGAAAAGACAACAACGGGGCTGTTGGTGGCGAGGGAGGCTTCGAGAGCGGCAAAGGCAGCACCCGACTCGTGACGACAGTGAACCACTTGGATCTGACTACTGTTCGATAAAGTATGCCACAGGGTTGCCATTGCACCACCGGAAACACCGAAAGCCCATTCCACACCCAAGTCTTCTAATAACTTGACGAGCGCTTGACAGACTGATGTCTCTTTTTTGACTGCTGACTGGCTCTGATGTGAACTCTCAACAGACTCTTCTACTAACTGTTTGTTAGCTATTTTAATCGGTTTCTCCTGAGTAATTACAGGAGAATACTTAGTAGATTGATTGCTCATTTTTTAGGACTATTCTCGCTTTATCTGGTCTTAGCCTTCTAGTTCTTATAGCTGGCTGGTTATCACAAACATCATAAAGACAGACTTGAGAACAGTGCTATGCACATTATTTCGGATGAGATATCAATTCTTTAGGTTTTTCTAAGTTTTACTCAACCTCTAGATCCGCTCAAACTTAGATATAAGTAGATGTAGGGATAAGGCGCGATTGCAAACTTGAGAGCATAGATTGAGCCTTTTAATTTCTTTTTAACCTTAGACAGTCAGCACCTTGCTTGTGTTTATTCCTCTATCTTAGGTTATAAGTTGATTGATGAGTCTAGCTCTATCCTTATACATAAAATATAGTAGAAATTCTGATTTATGAGAAAATCTAAATAAATGTAACGACCTCCCGAAAAAATATCATTAACTTTATCGATCAAGTTCTTTAAGCTCAGAAACAGTAATCAGTGTTTTCACGGACACCTACAGCTAAAATTATGGAGATTTTGAAATAATGACCTACAAACCCCAACAATATCTAACAGATGGTGGTATCGAGATATTTCGACAGGTCGAACTGTTGTCGATGGAAACCGCGCTCAATCAAGTCTTGTCTAAGTTAGATACTGCGCGGGGTGGATTGTTAACCAGCAGCTATGAATATCCAGGACGCTACAGACGATGGGCGATTGGATTTGTCAATCCCCCCCTTGAAATCGCCACACGCGACCATGATTTTACAATTACAGCCCTCAACCAACGAGGAGAAGTCTTACTCGAACAGATTTCTAATGCAATCCTCACCTGTGCGGATTTGCAAAATATTAATCACAGTCGCCAGACCATTACAGGAACAGTTGTAAAAGCCAATCGCCTGTTTTCAGAAGAAGAAAGAAGCCAACAGCCCTCTGCATTCTCAGTCATTAGAGCGATGATAAATGCGTTGAAAAGTGACGAAGATGAACATTTAGGACTGTATGGAGCGCTAGGCTATGATTTAGTCTTTCAGTTTGAGCCGATCGCTCAAAAGATCAAGCGTCCAAGCGATCAGCGAGATTTAGTGCTGTATTTGCCGGATGAACTGATTGTCGTAGACTACTACCTCCAGCAAGCCTTTCAACTTCAGTACGACTTTCAAACAGCCAACGGTTCAACATTCGGACTCCCTAGAACAGGCGATGTGATCGATTATCGTGGAAAACGTCAACCCGTTACCCAAGTCGCCGATCATGGCCCTGGCGAATATGCAGAGTTAGTGAAAACGGCTTTTGATTATTTCCGCCGAGGGGATTTATTTGAAGTGGTGCCATCTCAAAGCTTTTTTGAAAGTTGTGAAACCGCACCCAGCGAGTTATTCCGAACCCTACAAGCGATTAACCCCAGTCCTTACGGCTTTATATTCAACCTGGGTGGAGAGTATTTGATCGGGGCTTCCCCTGAAATGTTTGTGCGAGTTGATGGACTGCGGGTGGAAACCTGTCCGATTAGTGGCACAATAGAACGAGGCGATGATGCGATCGCAGACGCTTCTCAAATTCGGCATTTACTCAACTCCCTCAAAGATGAGACCGAGTTGACCATGTGTACAGATGTCGATCGCAATGACAAGTCCCGAGTTTGTAAGCCCGGATCAGTTCAAGTTATCGGTCGGCGTCAGGTGGAGATGTACAGCCATTTAATTCATACCGTTGACCATGTTGAAGGCGTTTTAGAAGACCAATACGATGCTTTAGATGCCTTTTTAACCCATACCTGGGCAGTAACCGTCACAGGCGCTCCTAAACGAGCCGCGATCGCTTTTATTGAACAGCATGAACGCAGCGCCCGTCGTTGGTATGGTGGAGCAGTGGGTTATTTTAACTTTAATGGCAACCTCAACACAGGCTTAGTTTTGAGAACGATTCGCCTGAAAGATTCTGTCGCAGAAGTTCGCGTCGGAGCAACGGTACTGCATAGTTCAATTCCCGAAGCAGAAGCCAAAGAAACGCTCACCAAGGCGGCTGCAATGCTACAAGCCCTCAAACAAACCAAACACGACTACTTAAGTCAAAGCGAGTTGATATCCCCCGCCCAAACAACCGCAAATAGCCCCAAAGTGTTGATTGTGGACTATGAAGACTCTTTTGTTCATACCTTAGCCAACTATATTCGATACTGCGGCGCAACAGTCGTAACACGACGTCACGGCTTTCCATTAGAGGTTCTCGATGCTTTGCAACCTGATCTGGTTGTGCTTTCACCTGGGCCTGGGCGTCCGAGTGATTTCGGCGTCAGCAACATGGTAAAAGCTTGTGTTAATCGTCATATTCCTTTGTTTGGAGTGTGTTTAGGGTTACAGGGTATTGTCGAAGCGTTTGGCGGAACTTTGGGCGTTTTAGACTGTCCGCAACATGGCATTTCTTCACAAATTACAGTCGTAGACTCTGACTGTGTGTTGTTTAAAGGACTGCCTTCAACCTTTGAGGCGGGACGGTATCACTCGCTTTATGCCGTAACAACAGCTATGCCTGCTGAACTCAAAGTTACTGCATTTTCTGCTGATCAAGTAATCATGGCTATCCAACATCGGGAACTGCCAATAACAGCAGTTCAATTTCATCCAGAATCACTGATGACAATGGCGGGGAGTGCAGGTTTGAAGATGATTCAAAACGTCATTGATGCTTACAGTTCACAGCATGGTGTTGTCAATTCTACACAAGCCGAAAACTCACTTTTAAGCCTAGTTTAAAACAGTTCAGTTGCAGCATTTATTCAGATGAAAATTCGCCGTCGCTTAACAGAACCCGGTACAGGTTATGAGATTGCGCCCCGACAATCAACTCCCGACAATATTCTCGAAAAGATTATTTGGCAAAAAGAACAAGAAGTCTTGCGGATGTTGCAGGGGATATCTGTTGGCGCAGGTTCACCTCGACTGATTCATCCTAAAAACAATATTGCCAAACTTCCCCCAGTTTCTCCTGAAGTTAGAAACTTTGCTAAAGCACTCCGTGCGGGATATCCAGCGCTCATTGCTGAAGTCAAAAAAGCAAGCCCCAGTAAAGGGATTATTTGCCCAAATTTTGATCCAGTGAAAATCGCACAAGCCTACGAACGAGGCGGCGCCGCTTGTTTATCTGTTCTCACCGATGAAACCTTTTTTCAAGGAAGTTTTGAAAACTTGCGATCGCTTCGAGACAGTGTATCCCTTCCCCTGCTGTGCAAAGAATTTATCATTGATGCCTGCCAGGTGATTACAGCACGGGCGGCGGGTGCGAATGCGGTGCTTTTGATTGCGGCAGTTCTGACTGATGCTGACTTAAGCAAGTTATCAATATTAGCTTACCGCTTAGGGATGGATTCTTTGGTAGAAGTTCATACTCTAGCAGAATTAGACCGGGTGTTAGCACTGCCGGAAACAGGTAAAAGTATAAAGCTAGTTGGCATTAACAACCGCAATTTAGAAGATTTTACTGTTGATTTAGCCACCACTGAACAGTTATTAGAAGCGCGAGGTGAAGCACTCCGGGCGAAAGATATTGTGGTTGTCAGCGAGTCCGGCTTAAAGACAGCTTCAGACCTAATTCGTGTTAATCAAGCAGGTGCAAATGCCGTGTTAGTTGGTGAATCTTTAGTGACTCATGCTGATATTGCAGGGGCTGTGCAGGCTCTATTAAAAGCGGATAAGGAAGCGTCGATAACGGATGTAGGGGCGGGTTCGGAATTGATGGATCGTTTCTCAAAAACAATATAAATCAACCCGCCGATTAAATGACCTGTAAAACCCATATATCTAGGCTTATAACAGTTAAGTTAATCCGTAGAATCCTTTTCTTATCCGTTTCATTTATTCCTCAATTAGAACTACAAAGATGAAGACAAAGACTCAAAGCATTTCTGAGTGTTTCCAAACGCTAAAAAGCCGCAGTGAATGTGCGTTAATTCCGTTTATTACCGCAGGCGATCCTGACCTAGAAACAACAGCAAAAGCTTTACAAATTCTTGATCGTAGCGGCGCTGATCTGATTGAGTTGGGAATTCCTTACTCAGACCCGTTAGCCGATGGCCCCGTCATTCAAGCGGCCGCAACTCGCGCTTTAGCAAAAGGGGTGACATTTGACCAAGTGTTGCAGCTTGTTGCTGATGTCACTCCGACGCTGAAAGCCCCGTTGATTTTATTTTCCTATTACAACCCCATCCTCTATCGGGGAATTCGTTACTGTTTAACTCAGTTTGCCAATGCTGGAGTTAAAGGGCTAGTTGTGCCTGATTTGCCCCTAGAAGAAGCTCAAACGCTGTTAGATATCGCCTCTGAGGTGGGGATTGAAGTTATTCTTCTAGTCGCGCCTACAAGCCGCTCAGAGCGCATTCAAGCGATCGCCCAGAAGTCGCAAGGATTCATTTATCTGGTGAGCGTGACTGGGGTTACAGGAATGCGATCGCAGGTTCAGTCACGGGTTGAAACGTTAATCAGCGAACTAAAAGCCAGTACCGATAAACCTATTGGCGTTGGTTTTGGCATTTCCGAACCCAAACAGGCCCAACAAATTGCCCAATGGGGTGCTGATGCTGTCATTGTCGGCAGTGCTTTTGTACGGCGTTTAGCTGAAAACTCACCCGCACAAGCACTTAAAGACATTGAACAGTTAGCGCAAGACCTGAAAAATGCGATCGCGTAGGGGCGGGTTCTACAAAAATGTCTGTTTCCTAGAAATAGCTTACATAAACCCGCCCTCCCCATCAAGGGTTCTACAAAAATGTCTGTTTCCTAGAATTTGTTAAGGTGACGGGCGGGTTTATACAGGTTGTTGCTAACAATTGTAGATTTTCTCTGAACCCGCCCCTACAGAAAACTGCTTCCTAGAAAAAGGATTTTTTGACAATGGT